>NZ_CP042827.1 GCF_008000995.1 Ruania zhangjianzhongii | reverse complement strand
GATGTTGTCATGGTCTACAGCGAAGCGGGCGGCGTCACGAAGACGACCGCCGCGGTCTCCCTTGCTGCCATCTACGCGAGCGAGGGCAAGCGCACGATCCTGATTGACCTGGACCCGAGGGCAGCGAGCACCAAGTGGCTCGATGTGGAGCCGGTGGGGGAGGGGCTGCATGTCGGTGCGATCCTCGCCGAGGCCGAGCCAACCGGTTGGGTCGAGGACCTCGCCGTCCAGAGTTCATGGTTCGACACGCTCAGGGTCGTGCCCAGCGGTCGCAGCGTCTCCAACCGCGAGGCCGATCGCGCTGACTTCGCGGAGCTGCGCCTACGCACAGCACTGGAGGGGGTCGTCGCCGACGTAGTCGTCATCGACTGCCCGAACCGCCAGGGTGGCCCGTTGACCTTGAACGCTCTGCACGCCGCCGACCGGGTGGTCTACGCCGCGCAAGCTAACGGCGATGGCGTGGACGGGGTCGGCGGTGCTCGCCACACGGTCGAGCACTTCCAGCGCAACCGCGCGAAGCTGGGCGCGCCAGTCGACCTCATCGAGGCGGGCATCGTATGCACCCGCGAGGGCACCGGCTTCATGAGTCGCCCCGAGGTCGAGGCGGTTGACCAGCTCCGCGAG
This sequence comes from Ruania zhangjianzhongii, assembly GCF_008000995.1. Lineage (NCBI taxonomy): Bacteria > Bacillati > Actinomycetota > Actinomycetes > Micrococcales > Ruaniaceae > Ruania > Ruania zhangjianzhongii. The sequence goes on along the minus strand of NZ_CP042827.1, from coordinate 37,748 downwards.
ACCGGCCTACTGCTCCTACCCATCGTGCCGCTGCTAGCCATCGTTCCCGAGGTCCGATTTGCCGGAACGTGGTACGGCCGATACCGCAAGGGCCAAGAGGTCCTCGCGGCCTATGCGCAGCTCGCTAAGGAGGTCCTCGCATGACTGAAGAGCGGCCCGCCTCGCTCCGACGCCGGCCACGGCCAGCGGCCGACGAGAGCGTGGACCCCATCGATCCCCGGCCCACACCCACCACAGCAACACAGCAGGCACCTGCGATACCCCAGCAGAAGGCACCGACGTCGAAGCCTGGCCCCACTGCGGATCTGTCGCCGGCGCGTGCGATGCCCACAGCATCGCCCCCTGCCGCACGCGCGGCGACCGTGCAGCTCAGCGTCAGGGTCGCCCCCGACGTCGTGCAACTGCTCGATGCCGCCGTCTCCGCCGCCCGCGCCCGCGGTGAGCGGCTTACGCAGCGCGCGGCCATCGAGCAGGCCATCAGGCGTGTCTGGGGCTGAGGGCATGCCAGACGTCACCCCGCACTTTCCCGAGCCGTTAGCCGATGCGTTATCACGGGTCGTTGCAGCGGTCCTCGTCCTCATCGTGCTCACGGGTCTGTCGCAACGGCTAGCGAAAGGCGGAAAGGGGAGGACGGAACCCGATGAGGTGCTGTAGATACGATCAGCCGCGGTCGCGGGTGTTGCTAGCCTGTCGCTGTCTGGGGACAGGAAGGGTGGCATGGCGCGACGACGCGAGATCGATGGGCAACAGTCGCTCGACCTTTGGGCTCTCAGCGAGGCAGAGGCCGACGCGCGAGTCGATGAGGCCCGATGGGCCCCTCCTACGCCCGCAGAGACCGCCCTTGCTGAGCAAGGCACCCTATTCGATGCTGGGAGGCCCGATGAACAGGTACGGGATGATGGCGCGCGATCACTGGATGAAGCACGCACCGGCCCGGTACGCGGCACTGGAGGACCCCCAGACCTACTTCACCCAGGTGGGGGAGTCGATAGCGGCCCAGGTGGAGGGGGCCGCGAGCCGGTTGGAGGCGGAGCTGCCGGCGGACCTGCCATATCTGGAGAAGGCGGGACAGCTCAAGGCGATTCGGCGCCAGGCCGAGGAGGTAGCCCTGACCGATCAGGTGTACTCGGTCCAGGTCGAGACCGACCTGACCGAGGAGCTGGAGGAGTTGCTGGCGCAGTTGCCGAGCCCGTCCGACATTCCGAGGCTGATCGACCACATCAACGACCAGGCGCAGAACCTGGCCGAGATGGAGGGCTGGCCGGAGCCGATCCTGAGCCAGGAGCAGCAGGACCAGCTGACCTACCTGCACAAGCTTCGGCCCCTGATCGAGGCCGTGGACCCGCAACAGATGAGCGAGGCGGAGGTTCGCGACCGCATTCTGCAGCTACAGGAACTAGGGCCGGCGCAGTAGTCGGAGCCAGCTTCCGGCCGGAGAGTCAGGAAGACCTCGCGCCCGCGAGTCCTCGAGCACGGTTCCGGGCCAATATCGCAGCGATCGAGTTCGCCAAGCGCCTCGAGCGCGACCGCCGGCCAGCCACGGCGGCAGAACAGCAGGTGATGGCGCGTTGGTCGAGTTGGGGAGCGATACCGCAGGTCTTCGATGAAAGCAACGGTGAATGGGAGAACGAGCGCGAGCAGTTGCGCGGGCTACTCAGTGCCGATGAGTGGGCGGCCGCGCGCCGCACGACCCTGAACGCCCACTACACCGATCCGGCCTATGTCCGCGAGATCTGGACGGCGGTCGCCGGCTTGGGGCTTACCGCGGGGGAGGTGCTCGAGCCGGGCGCTGGCTCGGGCACCTTCATCGGCATGGCACCCGCAGGGGTCAAGATGACCGGGATCGAGCTCGACCCCATCTCGGCGACGATCGCGCGCGGCCTGTACCCCGAGGCCGCCGTGCGCACCGAGTCCTTCGCTGACACGCGCTTGCCCCGCGGCGTGGCAGACGCCGTTGTGGGCAATGTGCCCTTCGGGGATATCGTCCTGCACGACCCGGAGTTCAACCCCGGCCGGCACTCGATGCACAACTACTTCATCATCAAGGCCCTGGCGCTGACCCGGCCCGGCGGGGTAGTGGCCGTGCTGACCTCTCGCTACACGATGGATGCCACCAACCCGGCCGCCCGGCGGGAGATGAACGCCATGGGCGATCTGGTCGGAGCAGTACGCCTGCCCACCGGGGCTCATCAACGAGCGGCCGGGACCGAGGCGGTCACCGACCTGGTGATCCTTCGCCGCCGGATGCCTGGCGAACCCAAACGCGACACCTCATGGGAGACGGTCACCCCGGTGCCGTCGATGCCAGCAGGTCAAGATCAACACCTACTGGCAACTGAACCCTGAGCTCGTCCTAGGACAGTTGCACCCTCGGACAGGGCATGTACGGCCAGGACACCCTGCAAGTGCAGCCCGACAAGGCCGAGCCCACGCACCTGCTCATGGCAGAGCGGCTGGCCGGCCTCCTCGCGCAGGCCACCAGCAGGACCTGACGGTGACCGAGCGCGCGGACGGACCACAGGCCACACCCAGCACCGCAGTGCTCGCCCCCGAGGGCCAGCGTTGGGACGGCACCATCCTCCTCGGCGAACGGCCGGGGGAGTTCCATGTGGTCAAGAACGCCATGCTCGAGCCGTTGGCCGTGCCACAGACCCAGACACGCGAGCTACGGGCCCTGATCGGACTGCGCGACCAGGCCCGGAACTTGTTGGAAGCCGAAGCTGGCGAGGCACAGGACACGCCCGTACTGCAGCAGCAGCGACAGGAGCTGCACGCAGCCTATGACGCCTACGTCGGCGAGTACGGCCCGTTGAACCGGTACGAGCTGCGCCGCACCGGCAGGTTCGAGAAGGTGCTGGATGAGGCCACCGGCGAACCCATCCGCGACGAAGCGGGCGAGCTGGTGCTCGGCGAGGAGAGCATGGCCCGCCACCGGCCACCGGTGATGCACACCTTCAAGACCGACCCACACCACGCTCTGGTGATGGCGCTGGAGAACTTCGAGGATGCCGACCAGAGCGCCAACCCGGCCACGTTCCTGACCGAGCGCGCCCTCGCGCCCCGGCCGCAGGTCCAGGGAGCGAGAGCCCGGCCGAGGCGATCGCGCTGAGCCTCGACGAGAGCGGGCGCCTGGACCTGGAGCGGATCGCCGACCTGCTGCGCACCGACCCGCGCGCCGCACGCGCGGCCCTAGGCACGCTGGCCTATGACGACCCCGCCACCGGCGAGCTCGTCCATGCTCCCGACTACCTCTCCGGGACATCTACACCAAACTCGACCACGCCCGCGAGGCCGCCGAGAAGGACCCGCAGTATCGGCCAACGTCGAGGCCCTTCAGGAGGTGCTGCCCGAGCCCCTGGGACCGGAGGAGATCAGCGCACGCCTGGGCGCGGTGTGGATCCCCCCGGAGGTCCACCAGCATTCCTGGCCGAACTGCTGGACGACCGCTACGTCCGGGTCGAGAACCCCCTGCCGGGACAGTGGAAGGTCCGCGGCGGCGACCACGGCCTGGCCGCCACCGAGGAATGGGGCACCGAGCGCAAGAGCGCCGGCCGGATCGCTGAGCAGCTGATGGCCCAGTCACCGGTCCTCGTCCATGACCGTGTTGACGCCGACGATGGCACGAAGCGCTACGTTCTCAACCCGGTCGAGACCGAGGCCGCCCAGGTCAAGGCACAGCAGCTGCAGGAGCAGTTCAGCGAGTGGGTATGGGATGAGCCCGAGCGCGCCAGCGCACTAGCCGCCGACTACAACCGCCGCTTCAACGCGAATCAGACTGCGCGACTACGACCAGGCAGGTGACTACCTGAGCCTGCCGGGACTGTCCGAGACACTCTCTCTGCGCCCGCACCAGCGCGCGGCGTGGCCCGCATGATCGCCGAGCCGGCCACCGGCCTGTTCCATCAGGTCGGCGCAGGCAAGACCCTCGAGATGGTGGTCGGCGCCCACGAGATGCGACGGATGGGACTCGTCCGCAAACCCGCAGCGATCGTGCCCAACCACATGCTCGAGCAGTTCACCCGCGAGTGGCTCCAGGCCTACCCCAGCACGCATCCTGGCCGCCTCCAGCAGTGACCTGACCGGGAACGACGCCGCATGTTCGTCGCACGAGCCGCCGCCAACGACTGGACGCGATCGTGCTCACACACGGCGCCTTCAAGCGCATCGGGACCTCACCCCAGACGGCAGCCGAGTACATCGACCGCGAACTGGCAGCTGCGCGCGAGCCTGGAGCACGCCCGTGAGCAAGGCGCCGATCTGAGCGTGAAGCGCATCGAGAAGCTGATCCTGCGCAAAGAGGAATACATAGAAGAAGAAGCTCGACGCTCCCCGAGACCCAGGCATCACCTCTCGAGGACACAGCATCGACTACCTGCTCGTCGATGAGGGCGCACGATTCAAGAACCCTCATGACCGAGTCCAGCATCCCCGACGCCAACATCGCCGGGAGCGACCAGGCCTCGGACCTGCACATGAAGCTGGAGTATCTGCGCTCCCGGCACGGCAAGCGCGTGGCGACGTTGGCCACCGCCACGCCGCTGGCCAACTCCATCACCGAGGCCTACGTCACTCAGCGGTATCTACGCCCGACCTGCTGGAGAAGGCGGGAGTGACCAGCTTCGACGGGTGGGCGGCCACCTTCGGCCAGACCTCACCGAGATCGAAGATGGGACGCGGCCGGCGACTTCCGACAGAAGACCAGGTTTTTCCCGGTTCCAGAACGTCCCCGAGCTGCTACGCCTGTGGCACACCTTCGCCGACGTCAAGACCGCCGAGGACCTCAACCTGCCCACCCCGGCGATCACGGCCAGAGCCAGCGACGGGCAACGCGCCGCCGAGACCGTTCTCATCCAACCCACCAACGAGCTGCAGGCCTACATCGAGCACATCGCCGATCGCGCCGACGCCATCGCCCAGCGCCTGGTGGACCGCGAGACCGACAACATGCTCAAGGTCAGCACCGACGGGCGAGCCGCGGCCCTCGACCTACGCCTCCTCGACGGCGCAGAGGAGCCCACAGGGCCGGTCAAGCTCGACGCCGTCGCCGACACCATCACCACCCACTGGCAGGCCAACGCCGCCAACCAGTACCTCGCCGCCGACGGAAACCCAAGCCCGCTGCCGGGAAGCCTCCAGCTGGTCTTCTGCGACCTGGGCACCCCATCAGATGAGCACTGGGACGCCTACCACGAACTCAAGTCCAAGCTCATCGACCGCGGCATGCCCGCCGGTCAGATCCGCTTCATGCACGAGGCCAAGAACGACTCCGAGAAAGCCCGCCTGTTCGCGGCCGCCCGCAGTGGGCACGTCGCCGTGCTCATGGGATCGACCAAGAAGATGGGAATGGGCACCAACGTCCAGGACCGCGTCAGCGCGCTGCACCACATCGATTGTCCCTGGCGCCCGGCCGACGTCGAGCAACGCGACGGCCGCGCCATCCGCCAGGGCAACCAGAACGAGGAAGTCGCCCTGTACCGGTACGTGGTCGAGGGATCATTCGACGCCTACACCTGGCAGACAGTGGCCCGCAAGGCCAAGTTCATCGCCCAGCTGATGCGCGGGCGCCTGGACATGCGCGAGATCGAAGACATCGGTGACACCGCCCTGTCGGCCACCGAAGCCAAGGCCATCGCCTCCGGCAACCCCCTCCTGCTGGAGAAGGCCGAGATCGACGCCAAGGTCGAGAAGCTCACCCGCCAGGAACGCGCCCACCACCGCGCCCAAACCACCCTGGAGTACAACCGGCGCATGGCCTCCGACGCCATCGACACCCTCCAACACCACGCCGAAGCCCTCCAGGCCGCGCAGGCACGCAGCATCGACACCAGCGGCGAGAACTTCCACATGACCGTGGCCGGCACCCCCTACACCAGACGCGCCGACGCCGCCGAAGCCCTCGCCACAACCCTCAGGGAATCAGGCCCCACCCCCGGCCGCGGAGCAACCGACCTCGCCACGATCGGCGGGCAGACCGTCATAGCCGAACGCATCAGCAGCCACTTCCACAACGGCTACGAACTCAGCCTCCAGGACGTACCCCGATCAGCAAGCACACATCTGGCCGAGAACGCCCTCAGCCCCAACCTCGGCATCATCAGGCAGCTGGAGAACAAGGTCACAGCCATCCCCCACACCCACGCCACCGTCAACAGCGAGCTCGACCAGGCACACAAGACCATCTCACAAGCCGACGCACGGCTCGGAGCCCTCTTCCCGTTCGCCGACGAGCTCGACCTCGCCCGCGCGCACGCCGCGCGGATCAACCAACGCCTGGCCGGCCAAGAACCCACCGACACGCCCGCACTCCAAGATCCACCCGAGCCCGGCGAGAGCGAGACGCCCACGACAGGACCCGCGAGCGACTCCGACGACTACGCGACCGCGCCGCGCAGACCGCCACACCCACCCAGGAGACCCGCGAGACCACCCACGAGAGCCTCCGCCGGCTACGTGACCGCACCAGCGAACCAGACGCTCACGAGGAGGAGCTGACCCCACAGCGCCAGCCCAGCCCGGCACAAGAAGGCCCACACCTCTAACCCACGGCGCGAGCGATGCCATCCGCACGGCGTGCCTGGATGCAGCCGGAGCCTATGTGGCGTGCCGTCAGGCCCCGCCGGCGGACGGTCGCCACTCGGAGGGCCTGTGGCTCATTACGGGCCCTCACCACAGCGGCGGCTGATCGCGGTCGAGGGGGCGTAGGCCGGCGGCCGCGGTAGCGTCCAGCTGAGCCCGCCTGCGGGCGGCGCCCCGCAGGGCAATCGCGCGGCCGAGGGAGCCGCGGGCATCGCGTAGTGGGCTGGCGATCGTGAAGCGCCGTTGCGACCACTCGGCCCGGTTTTCGGCGTGTGTGGAGGCGTGCAGGTGACCTGTACCGGGATTCTGACAGAGCGGATTGTCACACTCGTGGGCGACCACCGCGGGCAACGTCGAGCCTGGGTGTGCGAGGGCGTAGGCGAACCGGTGGGCGATGATCACGTGCCCGTTACCGATCCAGAACCGGCCGTGGCCCTTGCCGCTGACGGCACCGGTCCAGTACCAGCACCCTTCGGGGGAGGGCGCGTAGACCTTGGACCAGTACCGCCGCCTAACACCCTCAGCATCGAGAGCCGCGGCGAGCCATTCCGGCCGTTCGATCCACAGGCTACCGTCTGCGGGCCCGGGCACGAGGGTCAGCCCTGCTGACCAGTCTCGACGGCGCCGCCACTTCTCGTGGCCGCCAGCTCGGCGTTCGTTTTGAGGCTGCGAATGTGGCCGCTGACGCGGCGGGCATCGTCGGCCTCGAGGTTCAGCAGCGCGAGGATGCGGCGCCGCGACTCACCGAGCTCGACGAGCCGGGTGACCGGCGCGAGCATGCGCTCCTCGACCGCGTGCACGGACTGAAGCAGCGTCGCGCGCTCATCGGCTAGGAGCAGGTAGTCGGCGGCAGCGTCATCGACCTGTTCCTCACGTGCGATGCGTTCGGCGTCCAATGCCAGGCGTGCTTGCCTGGCACGCTGTCGTGCTTCTACCTGAGCAGTTGTCTTACCAGCCATGATCCAGACCCACCCCTTGACCTCGACACCTAGTCACACTCTCGACAACCCGTAGAACTTGAGTTCCTTGTGTCGAACCTAGACCCATCATTCAAGGAATGTCCAGACTCTCAGGATTGACACACCTCTTGCACTACAGTGTGAGGCAGGCCGAACAGGGAGGTGACACTGCGTCATGATGACGGTGCACGTCCTGCACGCAGGGGACGGCTATACCTACCTGACCCGGCAGGTCGCCTCCGCCGACGTCGCCCGCGAACGGGGCGAGGACCTGTCGGCGTACTACCTGCAGCACGGCAACCCGCCGGGGGAGTGGGTGCCGGGCTGGCCGGACTCGACGTGTCCGGGGTCGTGGACGAGTCGCAGATGAAGAACTTGTTCGGGGAGGGGCGGCACCCCGATGCAGAGCGCATCGAGCGCGAAGCCCTCATTGCCGGAGCGAGCGTGAAGGAGGCCGACCGGCCTCCCAGCTCGGGCGCAGGTTCGCCCGGTACGACCCGCCGGATGACTACGGCTACGGCGAGCTGCTGTCGTCGTTGTTCGCCTCGTTCAAGGCCGAGAATGACCGCGACCCGCTGCCGGGGCCGGAGCGGGACGAGCTGCGATGGGCGGCCGCACGGCAGGTCTCCGGCAGGCTGCATGAGGGGCCGGTTAGTGATGCGCAGGTGGCACAGCTGCTCGCCAGCGTGGGCCGGGAGCAGCGCCACCCGGTCGCCGGCTACGACCTGGTGTTCACCCCCGCGAAGAGCGTCTCGACGCTGTGGGCGTTGGCCGATGAACCGGTGCAGGCACAGGTCGCCGACGCACACCGTGCCGCCTGGCGGGAAGCCCTGGCATGGGTGGAGAAGGAGGCCGGGCTGACCCGGCTCGGCGCAGGGGGAGTCAAGCAGGTCGACACCCACGGACTGATCGCTGCGGCCTTCGATCACCTCGACTCCCGGGCGGGCGACCCGAACCTGCACACCCACGTGGCCGTCTCCAACCGGGTGCAGGCACGCTCGGCAGATCCGGACGTGGACGGGCGGTGGCTGAGCCTGGACGGCCGGGTGCTGCACGCCCTCGGCGTGGCGGCCTCCGAACGCTACAACGGCAACGTCGAGCGCGAGCTGAAGGCCCGCCTCGGGGTGGAGTTCGCGCCCGAGGCACGAGCGGACGGGGGATGCCGGTGCGCGAGATCGTCGGCATCGACAAGAGTGTGCGGGAGGAGTTCTCCTCCCGCCGCGCCGACATCGAACGTTCCTACGCGACCCTGGTAGAGACCTACCGCGCCCAGCACGGGCGCGACCCTGACCGGGCGGCACAGCACCGGCTCGCCCAGCAGGCGACCCTGCAGACGCGGGGACCGAAGGAGGACCTGCGGCCGCTGTCCGAACGAGTGGGGCAGTGGCGGGACCGGGCCGCCCGCGTGCTCGGTGACCAGCACGCGGTAGAGCAGATGCTGCACAGCAGCCTCGGACGCGCGACAGCGGAGCAGGGGCCGGAGCTGACGGCCGAGGAGGTCGTACAGCGTGTCTCGGGCGCGCTGATCGAACGGCGCGCCACCTGGAACCAGTGGCACGTGCGCGCCGAGGTCCAGCGGATCATGCGGGACCTGCCAGTGCCTGTCCTCGACGCGGCGGCGATGGAGCAGACGATCACGGATGCGGTGCTGGCTACGTCCACGCAGCTAAGCCCGGAGGAGGTGAACCCGACACCGAAGACGCTATCTCGCGCGGACGGGTCCTCGGTGTACTCGGTGCACGGGGCGATGCTCTACAGCCACCCGCGAGTCATCGATGCCGAGCAGCAGCTCGTCGACACGGCCACCGAGGAGGCGGGCCCCCGCGTGGCCGAGGACCTCGTGGAGAGCGTCCTGGACCGACTCGACGCCGCATCGAAGAAGCGCCCGCTGAGCGTCGAGCAGCGCGCCCTGGCGCGCCGGTTCGCCTGCGGCGGCCGACGCATCGAGGTAGGCATCGGCCCTGCCGGGGCCGGCAAGACGACAGCCATGCGTGCCCTGGTCGCGGCCGCGACGGCGGGCGGCGTGCGCGTGCTTGCCCTCGCTCCGTCCGCGGCCGCGGCCGCGGTGCTACGCCAGGAGCTCGGCATCGAGGCCGAGACGCTGGCCAAGTTCCTGCACGAGCACACCGAGGACAGCACCACCGCCAACTTCGCCGTGGACGAGAGCACCCTGGTGCTCGTCGACGAGGCGGCTATGGCTGGCACCCTCGACCTGCAGCGCGCCGCGGCCATCGCCGCCGACGCGGGCGCCGGAGTGCGGCTGTTGGGCGACCCGGCCCAGCTCAACGCGGTCGGCGCCGGGGGAGCGGTGCGCCTGGTGGAGCAGGTCGTCGGCTCGGTCCAGCTGCGCCAGGTCCACCGCTTCGCCACGAAGGGAGAGGCGCAGGCATCGCTGCGGCTACGGACGGGCGATGTCACCGCACTGGACTTCTACATCGAAGCCGACCGGGTACGCGGGGGAGCGGTGGACGGGCTGCTGGAGGAGGCCTACGCCGCCTGGCGCCAGGACACCGACCGTGGCCGCGCCTCGCTGATGCTCGCGGTCCGCGCCGAGGACGTACGCGCCCTGAACGAGCGCGCCCAGCTGCACCGCATCGCCGCGGGGGACGTGCGGGGGAGCGAGGCGGTGGATCTGCGCGACGGGTTGGCCTGTCGCCGCGGCGACACCGTGTTGACCCGCCACAACGACCGGCGGCTGCGGGCGGGTAAGACCGACTACGTCAAGAACGGCGACCTCTGGCGGGTGGAGAAGGTGCACGAGGATGGCTCGCTGCGGGTGCGCCACCTACGCACCCGTGCCCGGACGGTGCTGCCGGGCAGATACGTGACCGCGCATACCGAGCTCGGCTACGCCAGCACGATCCACCGGGCCCAGGGCCTGACCGTGGACACCTGCCACGCGGTACTGAACCGCGGCTCGACCCGTGACCTGCTCTACACGGCACTGACCCGCGGCCGACTCGACAACCGCGCCTATGTCGAGACCCGCGACCTGATCGAACCCGACCCGCACGAGCAGACCGATCCCGCCCGTGCCGCACGGGACGCGCTGATGCAGATGATCCGCACCGAGGGCGACGAAAGCGCCGCCCTCGGCGTACTACTCCGTGAGCACGAGGACGCCGTCAGCCTGGCCACCCTGGTACCCGCCTATGAGGACGCGATCGCCGAGTCCCTCGAACCAGGCCGAGACGCCCGGCTGCAGGCCGTGGTGCGACACGCACTGCCCAAGCCGGCCGCAGACGCCGTGATCGCCGACCCAGCGTGGCGGGCACTGGCGACCCGCCTGGCCACCCACGAAGCCGCCGGCGCCGACCCGACGCTACTGCTACGCGAAGTCATGAACGAGCGAGAACTGGCCGGGGTTAAGTCGGTGGCCCAGGTGCTGCACCACCGACTCGGGCCCCCGCCGGCGAACGCCGCTGCTGCGGACGGGTACGAGCTGCCCGACTGGATCAGCGCCCCACCCACCGACGAACCCGCGCCGCAGGCCACGGCGCCCGGCGCCAAAGAACCCACAGAGCCGACACCCGAGGCCGCTACGGCGATCGCCATCAACGCCGCGGCATGGGCATGGTGGCAACAGCAAGCAGCAGGCCAGGAGGACTGGACCGCCGACTACCTGACCGGGCGCGGGCTGGCCCACGCCGAGCACGGCCGCGCCCCAGCGAGCTGGACCCGGCTGGTCGAACACCTCCAAGCGGCCGGCTACACGGACGAGGACCTGATCACTGCCGGTGTGGCAACACGAACCCGCGACGGCCGCCTCATCGATCGCTTCCGCGACCGCGTGTCTTCCCGATCCACAACAGCGACGGTGCGGTCGTGGCGGTCACCGCCCGTGCGAACCCGGCCACGAGCGATGATCGCGCCCCGAAGTACGTTAACCACCCCTCCCACCCCGCTTACGAGAAGTCCGCGACCCTCTACGGGCTCGACCCAGCAGGGCGGGAGGCCATCGCCGCCGGTGTCCCCGTGGTGCTGCTGGAGGGGGCCGCCGACGTCGAGGCGGTACGCGCCGCGGCCCGAACCATGGTGGTGCCACTGGCGCCGTGCGGCACCGCAGTGACCCAGGAGCAGCTGGAGCAGCTGCGCGGCCTGCACCCCGATGCGGTCGCCACCATGATCGTGGGCTTCGACAACGATGCTGCCGGCCGGCAATCCGCGACTCGGCTCTGGGACAAACTCACGGGAGCCGAAGTAGCCAACGTTCGCGCTGCGGCATTCCCGGGCAACGACCCCGGTGACCTGGTGCAGGAGGGCCGTCACGCCGAGGTGGTCCAGGCCATCACCGACGCTCGACCCCTTACGCACACCGCCATTGACGTCGGCTTGTCCCAGTTCGACCTGGACAGTCCCGAGGGCCGCGTCGGGGCCATGCGGGCCGTGCTCGGCGCCGTCAGCCGTCTGCCGGTGCAGCAGCAGACCGCGGCCGCTGGCTACCTCGCCAGCCGGCCGGGCATGGACCCACTCGCCGTCGCTGAAGTCGTCCTCGACCAGCGCGAGCACGCACAGCTCGCCCCACGACCGCCGATGCTCGACGAAGCAGTGCGCGCCTGGATCGTCCGCCAGGCCGACCTGATCGACGCTCGCCTCGACCAACTCGTCGACCGAGTCGAACATGACCAGGAACCCTGGGCCGCACGCATCGTCCCTGCCCCCGAAGCCCCCGAAGGACGGCACACCTGGCGCAGACGGGTGCGCGCGATCGCCGCGTACCGCGATCGCTACGGCATCACCAGCACCGATCAGATCCTCGGCAGCGCTCCAACAGACGACGTCCAAGAACGCGCGTACAACACCGCGCGCTCTGCCTTGGAGACACTCGTGACCGCCGAACCGCGTGATGACCACCTTGCCCTCACAGCAGCCGCCCGAACTAGACGCCTCTCCGACATGCGACACAACCTGGACCAACTCACCGACGCCGGCACCACGGACCAGTCCCACCTGCACGAACTACAGCAGCTGCTCGCCGAGCACGACCACCAGCGCCAGAACCCCGTCAACGAGCCGCCACCCGGGCACGACCAATCAGGCCCCAGCGACCGCGGACCGACCATGTGACAGGCCAACCCGTACGAGGCCAGGCCCGACGGTCGAGACCCGGCGGATCAGGTCTCGCTGTAGTTCAGTTCGGACATCGAGCCTGCCCGCCTTAGCCGGCACACCTAGGATGGCTGCAGTTGGTTGAACATGCGAAGAGGTGGAGCAAGGATTGGCTAGCAACGAGGCGCTGAGTGCGCGCAACCGGAGCGCTCTGGACGAGTGGTACACGCAACTTGTCGACATCGAGGCCGAGCTTCGGCACTACCGCCCTCAGTTCAAGGGCAAGACTGTGTTCTGCAACTGCGACGACCCGTTCGAGAGCAACTTCTTCAAGTTCTTCGCGATGAACTTCAACCAGCTCGGCCTGCGGAAGTTGAGCGCAACCTCCTACGCCGGCTCGCCGATCACCGGTCAGCAACTCTCCCTGTTCGACGCGGCCGGGTTGCAGGCAGAACGTCCCCGCGACGTGTTCAAGGTGGAGATCAGCGAGGTGCCCGACCGTAACGATGACGGCGCGATCGACCTGAGCGACGTCGAGCACCTCCTTCGCCACGATGCGAACGTGATGACTCCACTGAAGGGCGATGGTGATTTCCGGAGCCGCGAGGCCATCGAACTTCTCGAGGAGGCCGACGTCGTCGTTACCAACCCTCCATTCAGCCTGTTCCGGGAGTTCATCGCCCAGCTGATCGACCACGGCAAGCAGTTCCTGGTGCTCGGGGACCAGAATGCGGCCAAATACTCCTCGATCTTTCCGCTCTTCGTCCAGAACAAGGTGTGGTTCGGGTACGAGAACGGTGGAACGAAGTGGTTCCGGGTGCCGGACGAATACACGATCAAGACCAAGGAACGCTGGAAGATCGAGGACGGCGTCAAGTACCAGAGCATGGGCCGTGTCTATTGGTACACGAACCTGGAGACCACGAGGCGGCATCAGAACATGGTGCTGTACAAGAGGTACTCGCCTGAGGAGTACCCGACCTACGTGAACTATGACGGGATCGACGTGGACAGGGCGTCCGACATTCCGATGGATTACGAGGGGCACATGGGGGTGCCGATCACGTTCCTCGACCGTTACAACCCTGAACAGTTCGAGATCGTCGGGATCAGCACCAAGCTCGCCGAGCCGATGGCGAAGTACGCCGAGCCGGACCAGTACGTGTCCGCGAAGGGCAACCGGGTCGGCGGCACGGGGAAGTTCTTTGTGCCGATCGCCAAGGACCGCTACCGGGGTGTCTACGAACGGGTCGTCATCCGCCGGATCGGGGGCGTTTCGTGAAGATCGAACCGATCGGCGTGACTGTTGGCGAGGTGGCCGCCGGGTTCGTGGACAATCAGGAGGAGGGGGTGGTCGCCTACGACGGGCTGCTGAACGTTCGCCCGCCCTACCAGCGTGAGTTCGTCTACAAGACCACCCAGCGCGACCTGGTGATCAACACCATCAGGAACGGGTACCCGCTCAACGTGATGTACTGGGCCCAGAACGATGACGGCACCATCGAAGTCCTGGACGGCCAGCAACGCACGATCAGTTTCTGCCAGTACGTCGCCGAACATTTCTCGGTGGATGTCGACGGCAACCCGAAGGGATTCCACAACCTCTCCCCGACCCAACGGCAGCAGATCCTCGACTACGAGCTAATGGTGTACCTGTGCGAGGGAACCGAGGAGGAGAAGCTCGCCTGGTTCGAGATCGTCAACATCGCTGGCGAGACGCTCACCGAACAGGAATTACGCAACGCCATCTATACGGGCCCCTGGTTGGCGCATGCGAAGCGGATCTTCTCCCGTCCGGGCGGCCCCGCGTACCAACTGGCTTCGAAGTACGTTACGGGGAGCCCGATCCGGCAAGAACTCTTGGAGAAGGCGATCGACTGGGTGTCCCCGGGCCAGATCAAAGATTATATGCAGGTTCACCAGCACGACCCGGACGCCCAAGAGCTCTGGGACCACTTCCAGGCCGTGATCGACTGGGTCATGGCCACGTTCTCCGTGTATCGAGGCAAGGAGATGAAGCGGGTCGACTGGGGCGACCTGTTCAGGCGGTTCGGCGAGACGGAGTACGACCCGGACGCGATGGAAGCACGAGTCTCAGAGTTAATGCAGGACCTCGACGTGGATTCCCATCCCGGCATCTATGAATATGTCCTCGACGGGGACGAACGGCATTTGAAGATCCGGAAGTTCGATGACCGGCAGAGACGCGAGGCGTACGAGAGGCAGCGAGGGCTTTGCGCCAACGGTGACCGGTGCAAGACGCCCGGCAACAGCGACGGCAAAAAGAAGTTCGGTATCGAAGAGATGGATGCCGACCACATCGTGCCTTGGTCGAAGGGAGGGAGGACCATCCCCGAGAACTGCCAGATGCTGTGCGTCGCCTGCAACCGCTCGAAGGGCGACTTTTAGCGCCGCCTCGACTTCATGATCAGCTCTCGGGTCCGCGAGATCGGGCGGCCGTCGCGGCCGCCGAGGTCGCTAGGGGATGCCGGCCAACTTTCAGGAGCGCTTGACGAGTCCTAGAGAGAACCATCCCACCAACGTGGAAGCCAGCAGCACAGCTGCCCGCGCCGCCTCGATCGACACATCCTCGTAGTCCTCCCTGCCGTGTCGATCAGTGTGGCTATGCCACAGAAGTTGCATCGCTGAGACAAGTTGCTCAACGCCCGTCGAGTTCCGCGACCCAGCTAGCGCAAAGCTCCAGGCCTCTGGTCTGCTTCGGATGACCGCGATGTCCTTGCCCAGTGTCGCTGACTTGTCCTTTGTCGAGAACAGAGGGCAGGAGTAGACCTCAACGGCTCGCACGGCGTCATGGTATGCGTGACTCGCTTGAGGGGTCACGCCGAACGCGGCATCCCACGCTGACTTGAGCAACGCTGCAGCTCGGTCCGCGGACGACACAACCTCTGCAACGACTCGCTCTACGCCAGTGTTCACTGCGGCGACGAGCCCCCACCGACCACCTCGATCACCTACCCGCCATCCAGCGCCGGCTGCCCGCAGGATGGCGTCGAGAGCCTCGACACGATCTGGCGGGTTTGGCCGAAAGCCCGGCACCGGGCGCTGGAGCATGAGCAGGTAGTCGAGCAGATACGTCAGGCGCTTCAAGTCCAACTTCCGCAGCGCGGTTATGGCGTCACCTGTCCGTATCTCGTTCTGCACTAGGAAGCCATGGTCTTGGCGAGATGCGTTCTGGAAGTCAACCATCACCGACCATCGGAAGGGGTCGTGGTCGTACTTGCCGTTAGTGATCCAGCGGAGCAATGGCTCCCGCGCGTGCGTAGGAAGCCCTACACCAGGCGTGACGAAGGCGGCAGCCTCCTCAGGCGAGAGATCCGGCGGGGTCCATAGGTCGGTCACCCGCGTGATTGTCTCACTGCAGCTTCGACCTTGCCTCGCACTGCCGACGCTGGCCCGCGGCTACACCCGATGCCTCAATGATGCATCAGATGAGACGTCTGCGATGTTCTCGCTGGTCAGCGGCATGCCTTCATAGGCGAGGTAGCCGCTACAGCGTACCGGGCGTCTCGCTGCCCGCCCGACCCTGGACGTGGCCAGGCGTCTGCGCAGGCCAGAGCCTCGGCCGACGCATCGCCAGCAGGACGTCGATCGGGGACCGGCGGCGATTCATCTGATGCAATACGCAGAGTACGACTGGTAGCCAGCAGTATTCGCGTGAACACTATTCGTCGCGCCATTGATGAGGGCTACAGGCTGATCAGTTTCGCCGGGACCACGTCCGGGTGTGGCGCCTCAGCTGACGGCGAGCATCGTCGAACCCCTGAGTGAGGTCGACACTGCTGTCTGCCTCCATCTGCATCGCCAAGGTCTTGATCTCGTGGTGGGTGACCCATGGCGAGAAGGAGTACGAAACGACCTCAGTCACTTCCTCAGTCGTTGAGTTCTGTCGGTATCGGAGGGTGGCGTGGTGAGCGAGGATCTGCGGATTGAGGCCAAGTCGAGCGCTAAGGCCGAGGTGGTCCCACTCAGCCTGCTCGGCCCGAGGTGGCCGCAACGCTCGGACCATCACCGACGGGTTCGAACTGGTGAGTAGCTGAGACGCCGCAATCATCGCGCCTTCGATCCGTTCCCGAGCAGTGCGGCCGGGGAGCATGATGAGTGGCGCTCCCGAAACTACGTCGGGAATGGCCAAAGTGAGGTCGTGGACTAGGCAGGTGATCACCCAGGCCTTCCGGCTCACCATTCCTCGCTCCCGACACCCGATGCCAGGCGGTTGCGTACATCCGGCGCGGCTCCCGGTTTCAGTGGGACGCGCTCTGCGAGCCACTCCCGGGCACGTGCAATGCGTGGCGCAGGATCTTCGCCCGAGTACATCACGTACTTCAGCGCTGCGTAGGTGACGACCTTGCTACTGGCCTCCAACACATCAGCCATCGGTTGCGGATCGGGCGTGGTGACTGTGCGGAAGTGTCCAGGCTCGTACTCTTCGCCCACTTCGATCGAAGTCAGTTCGAGGTTCGTCCAGTACATGCCATGTGCGGAACCGCTAGCGGCGCGCCAAAGCCGTTCGGCGGACGCCGCATCCAAGTCGAGGTCGCCTGGTCGGCACGCTTGCTGGATGACCCACAGGTAGCCATTAGGTGGGCGAACCTGTTCTTCTGTGAAGACGGGCGCGACGCGGGCGACCAGTTCCTCGTCCAGTAGTCTGACCCTTGCCTTGCCGACGGCATCAAGGCGACTCTTGCGGTATTCGGACAGGTCCCATCGGATCAGGCTCAGGTGTCGCCGGAGGCACTCGATCGGGTCGGTCGTGTCTAGTAACCAGACTGCCTGCGCTCCACTCTCGAGTGCGGCTCTTGCCAGTGTCTGCGCCGGTCGCATGGTGAAGGTTGTCGTCTGCTCTGGATGAAACTTCAGTGGGGCCGCGTAGTCGGCCCACATGATGAGGTGCTCCAGTGCCGAGCTCACATAGTGCCGCGCCCGGTCGGATACCTTCTCGAATGGGTATCGGGCGTCAACGTTGGCGAAGTTTGACCCCGGCGCTGGGTCGCTGACCGACTGAAACATGTGCTGGATGAAGCGGGCGCGATGCGAGATTTCCGTGAATGCTCGGCTGACCTCGGGTGGAACGGGGTAGCGGTGCTCATCCACAGACCAATTCTAGCTTCGAAGCGCGCTCCGCGGGGGCGCTCAGAGAACTGTCTGTACCGGGTCAGGGTGCCGCGAAGCTAGGCCCGAGGGTCATGGGTCGGCGCGGCGACTACGGCGCGGCGTTCACGGATTCGAGGCACCGAGCGGCGATGCCGAACGCCGGAAGGATGGGCTGACCAGCGAGCCAGTCGCGGAAGAATATTGACCGCGGCGTTCGATCCGTTCGGATGCGTTCAGGGATTTCGTCCCAGTTGACTAGGCACAGGTTCGCTCCGAGGTACAGCCATTCACTCAAGAAGGTCCGCCGTCCAAGGAACAGAGGCGCCACACGTAGTTCGACCAGTTGCTCAGGGTGATGTTCGGCGACGATCCGCCACAGCAGCAGTGCCTCCACCCACAGGCCGTGTTCGGCGTCGGTGTCGGCCAGGCCCTGAATGCGCTGCCCGGTTCGACTTGTAAATTCGCGCTTCTCGTACTCTCGCCAAGCGAATAGGTGAGACAGCGTCTCGACCAGTGCGCGCCGTAGTTCGTCCCGGTTCTGGCTCGACGCAGCAACGCGTGTCATGGCTGCGCGCAGATCGCCGGCCAGTTGCGCACGTAGGTCCATGGCCAGGACGTTACTCCCGGGCCCCGCTGTTTGGGGAGGGAGACTGGCTGGTGTTTCGGGCCTACTACAGATGATTCATATGATGCAATACGCAGACTAGGTAATGACATAACGGGTGTTATCGGCGGTGTGATCTTGGATGTGATCTAGCAAGGTTTGCGCTTGTGAGAGTCGTCGTGGCGTGAGATGCTGAGGACATGACGACGACTACGAGCGGGCCCCGTGCGGACCTTCGTGCTTACGAGGAGTCGATGCGGCTCAGCACCGCCGACTTGGTGACGCGGCTGCGCGAGAGCCTGGGTGCGAAGCTGGTCGCCTACCTGGGCTCGGTGACCGAGACGCGTGCGGTCAGGCAGTGGGCCGAAGGTACCCGGGAGCCGTCGACCGAGGTAATCAACCGGCTGCGCACCGTCTACCAGATCACAGCGCTGTTGCGTCAGAAAGACACCGCCGCCGTGGTGCAGGCGTGGTTCCAAGGCATGAACCCCCAGCTGGAGGATGTGGCCCCTGCGCGGCTGCTGCGCGAGGGTGACCTGTCGACGGTCGGCCCGCTGGTCCTCGCGGCCGCGCGAGCCTTCGCTGCCGTTGGCTAGGCACGTGCCGGCAACGCCTCAGCTGGTCCTGCTCCCTGTAGACCAACAGGTCTACAGGATCGGGTACGCGCCGGCCCCCTGGGCGTGGGCCGGCTGGGAGTTCGCCGGAACTGACGGCCGGTTCCCCGGCCGGTGGGATGACCACCGAGGCGTCTTCCGCACCACCTACGCCGGATCGACGCTGCTCGGTTGCCTGCTGGAGGTGCTTGCGCATTTCCGCCCAGACCCCGCACTGACAGCGCAGATGGCCGGCATCGAGGACGACGAAGCCTATCCCACTGCACCGGCCGGCCACGTGCCCTACAGCTGGCTGCAGCCCCGGGAGGCGGCCTCAGCCACCCTGCGGGGCACGTTCTGCGACGTCACCGCGACGGAGTCGATCGCCGCTCTACGGCCAACGTTCATCGCACTCGCCTACCGGCTCGGCCAGCCCGACTTCGACGCGGCCGCGCTACGACGGGCTCGACCGCGGGAGCTGACCCAGCATGTCGCCACGCACCTGCACGCCACGACCGAAGTCGCCGGCGTCCGCTTTGCCTCTCGCCACGGCGACGAGGTCGAACTCTGGGCGATCTTCGAGCACGCCGGCGACCCCAGCGTCAGCCCCCACCTGTCCAACCTCCGCCCCGTGGCGCTGCCCCCCGATCATCCGGAACTCGTCACGGCATTCCGACTACACGGACTGAACTGGGCCGAGGGGAGCTAACCTCAGATTCCGCCCTGTGCGGGTCCGCGAGAGGGCTGTTGCGGTTCCTCAAACGAGGCCGCGCGCTCCCTGGGATCGGCTGCGAGCTTCTCCTGCAATTGGCGCAGACGCGCCGCCGTGTCGTCGCCGGGACGTTGACCTGGGGAGACTGGACGTTGTGTCTGACGCGCCAGCACATCCTCGAGCAACGCGGCCGCGCGGGTTGGCTCGGGCCTGGCGGGGGTTTCGGCGTGGGGGGATGCGATAGCTGAGGCCGCATCGAGTGCCGTGGCCAGCCGCGGTGGGTCATGGGGTGCGCGGGTCGGCTGCCAGAGGATCTCCTGGGTATCGGCGACGACACCGTGCGAAATCACCCAATCTTTGCCTGCAAGTTCAGTGTGAGTCCTGGCTGCGGCCGCGGTGATGCCTGCCGCAGCCGCAGCCAGGCTCACACGCGCGATTGGAGCAACTTCGGTCACCGGTGCTGACTTGAGGTACTGCACGATGCTCACAAGTTGCCCAGTGGCGCGCCGCGGCGTTGCTTCGGGACGGATGGTGTTCAGCTCGCGGATGCTGATGCCGCGGAGCTGCTCGCGAGTCTGCTCGACCCAACCTGGCGGGCTAGGGGTGACTTCTCCCAATTTCTCCAGCACGGTCTCATGAGCCGCGGCGAAGAAGGCCGCGGTGGTGGGCGAGGCGTCATCATCGCGGATGAACGTCACGAGTCGCCGCTGTGCTTCGAGCAGCGTTGCAGCCGAGGTGACGCGCACGGGACGGGCGGCAGGGGTCAGACCAGTGTCGTCGCCACGCTCGCCGGGGAGGCCCGCGAGTCGTTGTACGTGCTGTGCGGCGAATCGAAGCGCTCTGCTCATGCCGTAGGCGTATTCGCCCGCACCGTCAGTATCGATCAGCTGGGCGTGCTCGTCGGCGATCGCAACGATGCTTGCCAGGGCGGTGGCGTCAGCCAGGGTGCGCCACTTCTCTTCTGAGCTCGCCAGCTCGCCATCGGCTCTTCCGCGCTCTCGGCCCGCGACAGTTAGGTCGAGAACATGCCGCCACGTGGCCTCCGTCTCGTTGTGTGGCTCGCCTCGCAGAACGTCAGCGGGCAGCTGCGACAGGGCCGGGCGGGGGTAGATTTGCAGGAGGCCGGCGAAGGCCCGCGCGGGGTCCCTCTCGAGTTCGCGAACGGTCGGGGGACGTTTGCGCTCGGCGAGCTGCTTAGGGTGGTAGACACCGGCACGAAGGGTCATGGCTTCGGCGAGGTCAATGGTCTCCTGGCGAGTGGCCAGCACGAGGCCCTTCATCCGCTCGTCGGTGAGTGCCTCGGTGAGGTCTGCACGCGCCGACATCGCCCAGTGGCGGGCGATGTCGGCGATGTCCTGCACTTGCCACGCGCGCATGGCTATTCGTCATCCTCGACCGCGCCGCTGAGCATGTCCCCGGCGTCGACGAGTCGGAGCATCTCACGCGGTGTTGTTGCGGCTACCAGTGCCTCATCGAGCGCAGCCTGAGCCTCGGTGAGTGTGGGGGCTGCGGGTAGCTCGGGGGGTGGTGGGTAGGGCGGGGTTACCTCGGAGATGAGGGCGTAGGCCATCATCGCGTACGAAGCCAGGCCTGGCCGGCCCTGGGTGGAGATGGCGTGGAGCACGCCGCGCAGGTGCTCCATGGCGGTGCTCTGGGGCGAGGTAGGAATCTTCATCTCTGGATAGTCCGCGGCCACCTCACCCCTCCTCAACTTCCAGCGCGCATACTGTGGATAGCGTTGCACAATACCGGTCACGTGTGGATACCCGGCATGAACCCGGTGCGCGCTCGGGTGAGCAGCAGGCACAGCGGCCGCGCTGGTCATGACTGCGCCAATCGCAGTGAACTGACGGCCGGGACGGTATCTGGATGTGCCTGCACGTCCGCCGCGATGTGCGCGGCGAGGGCCTCAGGATCGCTATCGGTAGGTTGTTCCGCGGGCTCTCGATGTCCGCCGGCACAGTTCTTGAACCCCCAGGCCGCCCCTGTCATCCGGGTGTGGATGCTGTTCATCTGGTCATGCCAGATGGCGGCCTCGCGTGAGGGCTTGTCGGACTCGTATGCGGCGCGCCAGGCGACCATGAGCGCTGTCAGGTGCTCGACCACGGCCGGGTGACGGAACCAACACGGATGAATCGTCCAGTCCGGGTTGACTCGCCCGTACCGCTCGTTGTGCCACTCGACCCAGCGCGTGAGCTCCCCCACAGGGCCTCGCGGCGTTCCCCGGTTGTGGCGCGCCAGGACCAGGGGGCGGCGGCCTCAGACTCGGGTGTGCCGGCGGCCCGCTCTACCAGTGTGGCCACGATGTCCGTCAGGTCATCAATCTGACCCTGGAGGCGGTCAAACTCGCGCTGGTTTGCATTGTTCTCGTCCTCACTCATGCCTCCGCTCCTTCCTCGCTGGTTGCTACTGCGGGCGCCGGGATGGGTGTCTCCCGCCGGCGGCGAAGGGCATCGGCGTTGCGCCCGGTGAGCTTCTCTGCGATGTGCTCGCATTCCCTGATCCAGGCGGCATCGGGGCGTTCCCACCATGGTGGGAGGTTCACTAGTCCGGCGCGCAGGTTGCGATAGAAGAAGAGGGCCTGCTGATCGGGGATCGCACGGACCTCGTCGGGGCGCATCCGGTCTTCCCAGCTGGCGGATGTGCTCACCGATGGCCCTGACCCGGCACTGCTGCCGCTGGAGGTGGTGGTGCGCGTGACCTCGTAGGTGCCCACGGCTCGGGACAGATCTTGCTGGAGGTCTTCCTCGGTGATGCCCGGCAGGTAGTACTGTGCCGTGGCGTTACCGCGAATGGCTTCCGCCTGCTCTCTCCCCCACCGGTGCCGCAGCTGGGACCTGGATTGCACCACCACGACCGGGCAGATCCCCCGGCCGCCGGCATCGGACATGAACTGGTCCAGGTGGGGCAGGGGGGCGATGTTAGTGACCTCGTCCAGGATGGGTGAGAACGGCGGCCACAGGCGTCCACCTGGCCGGGTCTGCGACACTCGCTGCGCCGTGCGCATGATGTAGTCGGTGAGCATCGTCAGCAGCGGGGCGAGAGCCTCCTCGCCGGCCTCGGAGACGATGTAGAGGGTGTTAGCCCCGTCGAGGAAGCGCTCGACGTCAAAGTTCTGACCCAGCGGCGGGCATAGTGCCTCGAGGACACGGGGAGAATCCAGCGGAGCGAGGATTCCCGACAGGGTCATGGCCAGAGAGTCAACGGTTTCTCCCGCACGGCCCTGAGTGCGGGCACGGAGCTTGTCCGCCCACCCTGCGTCGCCCACCGTGGGTGAGGCCTGCAGGATTCGCTGCGGCTCACTGTCGGTGAAGTCAGCGGCCCAGCGCACCACGTCGCGCATGGACCCACCGTCAGGCTTGATGGCGGCCGCGTGCAGGTAGTACCCGAGGACCTCGCCCGCCCGCGCCTGAAACCAGGCGCTGTTGCCCCCGCCTCCCCCACTCGGTGTGCTCGCGCTGCCAAGGGCCTTGCCGCGGGCAATGGCCTCCTCGGGGTCCTCGCACCCAGCGACCGGGTCGAAGTTCGCCTTGTCGGGCCACCCGGTCACGTCTCGAAGATCGAAGGCGAGCACCTCACCGGTGGCGTGCGGCCTCGGCGCCCAGTGGCGCGCCTTGCGGGTCTGGTCACGCCAAAGTGTCCATCGGCTTCCTACTGGCTTCGGCGGGCAATGACGCGATGACCGACTCACCGCCGTGGTGAGCACGACATCGCCTTTGGTGGTGGTGACCAGCACCGGTCCGGGTGCATCCAGCACCCGCGGCACCACAATGCCCGACGACTTCCCGCTACGTTGGGGAGCCAGGGCGAGGACCGCGTCCTCGTGCTGCAGGTGCAACTCCACTCCATCAACCCGACCCAACGGCACCGTCAGTAGTTCGGTACTCAGTTCCTCACCCTTGGTCGCGGTTGCCAGGATCCGCCGGGCTCGCTTTCGAGCAGCCTTGCCCCGCAGCGCCGGAAGATCGGCGATCTTCAGCGCCTGTCGGCGTTTCGACGCCGACCGAGTGCGTTCCCGTCGTGCGCGCGTGGCCACCCGCACAACGACCGCCAGGATGCCCAGGAGGAGCAGCGCCCACACGGTGTAGACCGCAACGGGCGAGAGCGCAGCCTCATACCCTGCTACGGGGTTCGTGGGACTGGAGAACACAACGGTGATCGTGTCCATCGGACCGGGCACCGGCCCGTCTCCTAGGGCAGCGACCACGGCTACGGCCGCATGCAGGCTGGCCAGCACGGCCAATGCTGCCCCGCCCCCGATCAGCACCAGCTTCATTCCGAGGTCGTTCACTGCTGCCCCTCTCTCACAGGTCCACACCCATGGTGGACATGAACGCGGTTGGCTCGGTGGCGCTCCCGTCGATCCACACCTCGAAGTGCAGGTGCGGACCGGTGGACTGACCGTTGGAGCCCACCAACGCGATCGCCTGGCCTGCGTTGACGTGATCGCCTGGGCTGACCAGCACCCCGGACTGATACATGTGCACGTACAGAGTCCACACGCTGTGCCCGTCGACCTCGCCGTGGTCCACGAGGACCTGGCACGGGGATCGCCCCTGCCAGGCCTCGCAGCTGGTGTGGGTGACTACACCATCGGCAGCCGCGAGGATGGACGTTCCAGCTGCCGCCGGCAGGTCCACCCCCGCATGCAGGCTCAGCACCCCGGTCACCGGGTTGACGCGCTGCCCGAAGGTGGACGTCACGGAGGACCCCGGCAGCGGGGTTGTCCACTGCCCGGAGCTGACCCCAGCCCCACCGATGGTGCAGTCCACCTGCTCGACGTCGATATCCGCCAGGCCGGCAACAATCCGCGCCGCCGCCGGCCAGTACTCGCTGTAGTGGTCCGGGTCCAGGTTTCCTTGCACCGAGTTCGCCGCCAGCGTCGGTGCCATGGATTCCCACCCGGGGGTATCGAGCAGCCCTGGGGAGCCATCGCGCCCGCCTTGGTAGAACAGTGTGGCCGCAGTGTAGGGGTCCATACGCTGCTGCTGAGTGCCCCACCACTCCTGCTGCTGGAACAGCCCCAGCGATGAGGTCGGGCTACCGTCGGGGTTGCGCACCCCGCTGGTCTCCCAATCGCCGTAGTCAATGTTCACCAGGGTGGACTCACCGAGCGCGGTCATGACCGCGATCGTCTGCGCACCTCGGGATGCCCCGAGGTCGGCACCGGCAGACATGATCGCCGCGGCATTATTCAGCTGCTCGGGACTGAACTCCTCCAGCAACTCGGGCGGAACCTGCTCCTCGGACACGCTCAGCGCCTGGCCCTGGGTGCAGGCACGCATCGGTGAGGCAGCGGCCGGGCCCTCGTGCCCGCCGCTGACCATCAGCAGGACCACGATGCCGCCGAAGGCGAAGGCCACGATCAGCGCCACACCGCTGACACCCACGACGGCCTTCATTGCTGCAACTCCGCACGCTCAACGACCCAGTCCTCTCCCACCTCGGAGCGGGACAGCGTCACCGCGAACACGCCAGCGCCAGTGGGAACCTCCACGCTCGCGAGAAACACCGACGAGGCATCCACAACTGCCGCGCCGCCCACAATCTCGGTGCTCGGCACGTTGCGCGGATCGACGGTCGTGTACTTCTCCTGCGCATCCGCCGAGAGGAAGCCGCGAATCCCGGCGTACCAGTCCCCCCGGGACAGGTCGGTGCGCAGAAATGCACGTATGAAGGCCAATGCTTGGTCCTCGGCACGCTCCTCCGCGGCAGAGTCCCAGGTCGGCAGTGGCGCGGCCGAATCAGTAGGGTCTGGGTGTGCCGGCGGCGGGCTCGGCGCGGCAGACTCGCTCGCTTCCTCAGACGCCACGAGGTCCGTCGCCGAGGGCGAGGAGGGGTCAGGCTCCTGCTCTTGTTCCGTCGCCGCCGGTGCGGTGGCCGCTGGTGTAGGCGATTCTGGTGCGGTAGCCGCGCACCCGCCCGCCAGCGCTATGGCTACAGCGACCGCACCGGTCACCTGCAACAGCGCCCCTCGATCGCACCACCGCGTGCTCATGAGACCAGCGCGGAGTCGGTGTTGGTCAACCGGGCTTCCTCAGGGGTCAAGACCCCCTCGACCTGAACCTCACGCGCGCCGCCGATCTTCAGCAGCGAGGTCCCGGTGGGCAGCTCCATGATCGTGCGGCGCGCATCGGGTGCCAGGTCGAACATCTCCCCGCAGCGCGCGGCGTCGGCAGGTCTGGTCTGCCGGAAGATGTGAACGGTCTGGGCCTCCTGGATCAGCGCGAGTGCCGGCGAGTCGGCCGGGATATCGGCGATCTTGTGGAACACGAACACCAGGCACATCCCCAGCCCTCGGTGCAACTTGGTATCGGCGCGGAGCATCTCCCCCACTGGTCCGGAGCTGAACTGCCAGCCCTCCTCGGCGATCACGTGGGTCTTCATCCGGTTTCCCGCTCGGCGCTGGGTGCGAATCCGCCCCGTCAGCCACATGTTCGCCACTGCCATCACCGCGGGAATGATCGGACCGTCGGCGGGAAGTTGTGAGATGTCGAAGGAGGTCAGGCGGCTGTTCAGCTGGAACGCCGAGCTGGTGTCTCCGTCGAACACCCCGCCGTACTCGGCCAGGAAGTCGTTGATCAAGTACCGCATTAACAGGCCTGCCTGGTGCAGCCGCTCCTTGGCGGCGGCCGAGTGGTCGGCGTAGTCCCCTGACCTGATGAGGCCGAGCCGCTCCCCCAGGTCGGCCAAGGTGGGGATCCTGTGGTCCACCTCCTGCCGGGTCAGCGTATAGGCCGCCCGCAGCGCCTCCCGCTCTACCTCGTTGAGTTCTGAGCCGCGGGCTAGTTCGCACACTGTCCGCAGCAACCGCAGCTGCCCGCTGTCTCCGCGAACCAGCCCGACTGACGGGTCGAGCAGGTTCAACCGCGCCGTGTCCGCTCCTGGCTCCACGCTGAACTTCAGCGGGTCGTTGCCATAGAAGCGGGTCAGTTCGGAGTACTCGCCCTCGCCACTCTCGTCCTTGCGGTCGTAGACCACCACCTGACGGTCTCCCAGCGCCAGTGCACGAAGCGCGTAGTTGCACTTCGTGCACGTGGATTTGCCCGCCCCCACGTCGCCGATCACCGCGACGTTGGTGGAGGAGACCAGGTGCGGGTAGGCCGTGATTGGGTCGTGCGCGACGATCGCGCGGGAGAGCACATCGCGTCCCTGCGGAATTCCCTTCGCGCCCGTGGGCTCACCAATGATCGCGGGGTTGAGAATCTCCGCCTGCCGGGTCGTCGTGGAGGCCCCGACCGGCTGGGGAGCGTAGTAGCCTCGCCGGGCCAGCCACAGCCGGGGCCGTGCCGGCATCCCCGCCCCTGGAACCGCTTGAGGACCTGACCGGAGTCGTCGAAGAACTCACCGCCCACGATCCCCGTCGGCGGGCCGGCGGGGGGCTCCACCTGGGTCTCGCTTCGTCGCCGGCGGGCACGACGCCCGCCCGGTCCTTCGTCCTCGCGGGCCTCGCTCCCCGAACGCACGTCCTGGCTCATGTCAGCGACTCCTTCGAAGACTTACCCGTCAGCATTCCGGCGAGACGTTCCGAGGCATCCATCCCGCTCGGGCGGATGCCCCGCGCAAGGGGCCAGGTGCAGCCCATCGCAGCGGCCTGGTAGGTGTCGAGCCACTCGACCTTGGCACCCAGCGCCGTAGCGAACCGGTCACGCACCACACGTACCGCGCGGCGCAACTCCTCCCGGGAGCGGGCCGAGAGCGTCACGTATCCGACCCATTCAGCGCCATGGTGCGGCTGTCCTGGACGCAGGTCCGCTCGGCGCCGCTGCGCCGCCGTCAACGTCACCGCGTCCTCGTCATCCACCAGACGCCCCTTCTCCCGCGCGGCGTTGATGTTCGCTGAGTCTTGCGTCACCGCCCGACGAGCCCGCACCCTGGCCCCCTCCGCCGGCCGCGTCAGGATCTGGAACGAGATGGTCCGGATGATCTGATCGGGCATGCCCGTAAGCATCGGCAACAACCACAGTGAGGTACGTTCCTCACTCGAAAGCCCCTCCGAGGTGATCATCCCCGTGGTGTGCCACCACTCCGCCGGCTGTCGGGTGAGTGGATCACTCCCGGTCACCACGTATGCCCCGTACTCCTCCCGCGCTGGCTCCCCCACATCCAGCAAGCCCACGTCCGTGACCTGGTCGATCGGCCGCCCCGGGTCCTGCATGTGCCGTATCACCGCCACGGTCTGCCGGGCAGATAGTGGTCGAGCCCCACCGAAGGCCGGTCCCAGCACACCCTGCATGGTCTCGATCTCCGTCGCCATGAACTCTCGCCACCCACGCTGGCGCAGGCCATACCGTGCCGCCTCCGCCTTGAAAGCAGCCGTCAGCGGCCACCGAATCACAACGAAGTGCCGCTGGATCAGCGCACCCTTGGACAGCATCCGCAACGCGGAATCGTAGGAGCGCAGCACCACCTCCGGGGCGGAGGTGTCCATCCGATCAAGGATCCAGGACTCGTGCAGAGCCGAATCCGGCGGCAGCACCCTGGTCAAGATCTGCGCCACCTGCGGTGCCCGCAGCTCCGGCGCGAACGACTCCAGGAACTGCGAGACTGCCGCGGCGGCCGTCTCGACCGACTCATCCGACTCCACCCCACGGTGCTGGCCACCCACAGCCCAGCACACCGACAGGTACGGCTCCTCCCCCACTGGGGTCTGCCACGCGATGCCCGGCCTCCCGGCCTCTGCCTGGAGCCAGCCCAGACCCTCGCACCCATCGGGCCACTCCCTGACAGCGGCCGCCTCCTTGCGGTGACGCCACCCGCGACCCACCAGCTCTTCCCACAGAGCATCATCGAAGGGGCTGAACCGTGTCAGACCCGAACGCACCTTCGATCGCCAGCGCCACCAGCGCACCACTCGCTCGACGAGCGTGCCCCGAGGAGTCGATGCCGTCAGCAGCAGCGCGACCACCACCAGGCCAGCGGCAACCCAGAGGCCCGCGGTGTCCCCCAGCGCAGCAATGACCAGCGCCGCCGGGACGATCACCATCATCGTCCGTGACCGCACCGTGGAGCGACCGAACAAGCCCCGGTGAGCGGCGTCCCCACCAATACTGGACGTGCGCATCAGCTGACCTCCTCGCGACCCATGTCCTGGGAAGCGGTCTCGCCGGCCTTCTGCGAGGTGTCCACAGTGGTGTCCCACGCCTTCTTCACACCGGCAGCAGCAACTCCCAGGCCAGCACCCACGGCGGCGCCGACCGGACCGAGCTTGCCACCGGTGGCAGCGCCCTCAGCCACTGTCGCGGTCCCGGCCGCTCCCGCACCACCAGCGGCGCCACCGGCGGCACCGCCCGCACCACTGGCGGCGGTGGCCCCGCCTCGAGCCGCGCCAGCGGCTCCGACACCATCACCGCCAGAGGAAGCGCGGCGGAGGACTGCCCAGCGCCAGTGCCACTTCCGGCACCGCTGAGGCCAGACCGGTGCTCGTTCGCGCGCTGCTCCAGCGCCCCGGGCTGCTGTTCTCCAGACCCCGACCCGCCAGACTCACCCTGCCCACCCGAAGGGGTGGACTCACTTCCCCCGCCTCCACCGGCCGCGCCGCTCGAGGCACTGTCTGCAGTACTTGCCTGCTGCGCCTGGGCGTGATCGCTCAGCGACTTGCTCCCACCGCCGCTGCCGGCGCCTGCCGCCCGGAGGACAGCGATGGGCCGGCCTGCCCAGCCGTTGACGGCAGCACCTTCGCCAACTTGAACAACATCAGCGGCGAGACCCCGGCGAGGATCATCGCAAACCCTGCAGCAAGCGCCTGGGCGACAGAGTTCATCCCCGGGTCGGCGAGGAATGCGAACCCAGCATCACCAACCCAATGGAAGGCGATCCCCAGCAACAAAAACACCAGTGCATGAGAGGCGAGGATGCACAGCCATACCATCACCGCCGAGTCCGCCAATCCGCGGCGCTTTGGGTCCATCCGCCACACCTGCGTCAACGGGAAGAGCACCCCGACGAAGTACAACGTCACCAGTGCGATCAGATGGGCAAGGACCACCAGCACCAGGCCGATGATCAGGAATAACAGGACAGCGACCGCAAGCAGCCAGCCGCCGGCCTCCGGCAGGAACCCCTCGGTGTCGGCGAACTCCTGCAGTCGCGCCACCACCCCCTCAACACTGTCCTGAACAGCCCACCCCAGCAACGCATCAGAGGCAGCGCCGACCACCTGCGCGACCATGTACCCGACCAGCGGGCCAACCATCGACCCAAGGAAGAACCACACACCCTGATACGTCAGCGCGTCCACCACGTCCGCAGAAGCAACCGACCCCGACGCCAAACGAACCAGGTTCAAGATCGACAGCACCGCCATCACGAAGAACGCCAGCCCGAACGTGACCGCATACGCCGACAAGAACCACTCCGCGGACAAGTCTGGCTTCGTCGCCTCCACCAACGACGGCATCACCGACCCCGCCAACCACGACGTGAACGTCTCCAACTGCTCCAGCAACCACCCCGGCGGATCACTAAAAAAATCAGCCGCACGGGCAGCTGAGGCGACGGTCGGCCCGACCCCTGTAAGCGACATGGCGGTGTCCCAGAACGTCGACGCTGCAGAATCTGCGCCATCGCGACTCACGGTTGACACGCCAGCAACCGTCTCGAGAGCGGTCTGCCACCAGGGCTGGTTCTCCCCCGACATCAGCCGCACCCGCTGGTAAAGGCAGTGCCGATCGACTCCATGTCCTCGTAGTCGCGCATCTGGGCTTCGAAGGCGGACCAGCGCCATACTCCGTCAGAGCGCGTCAACGTCAGGGTCGCTTGGATGCGGGAGTCTGTCGCTAACTCCCCGTCGATCACCGGCAGCAGCGCTAGACTCACAACCAATTCGTCCGCCGTAGACGACTCGACGTACCAGAGGGCGCCGCTGGTGGAGACCCACCTCGAGGTGTCTGCGTCTACCGAGTCGGCAGCGGACTCAAACAGTTCCGGGATGCTGGAATCCGCGTGCTCGGCCACGATCGCGGTGCGCTGAGCATCCGTAGGTTCGGCCCAGGGCTCCTGCCAAAACCACCGCATGAGTGAGGCGGCGAATGCAACGCCCTCCTCGTCCGAGGCGACGTCGGCTTGCTCTTGGGCGGCGAGCACCATCTCAGGGGTCCGGTCGGGCCCTCCGAGACAGCCGTCGACCTGCCCGTCCGCGGCGGTGGTGTCGGTGGGGCTCGGCGGCGTGGTGGTGTTCTCGGGTGGGTCACCGCCTTGGTCGCGGCCGAGCCACCATCCACCAAGGAGCGCGGCGACCACGAGGACCACCACGCCCGCGGTCACCAGCGGCCACTTGGGTCGCTTCGGGAATGGCGTCGACGAGCTCATCACACCCCCGTCAAGACGAAGATGCCCGTGTAGATGACTCCAAGGAGCAGTAGTCCGATCACGGCGGCACCCGTGCGCAGTGCTGAGGTCTTCGATTGCTGATACATGGCCGGGTTGTCGTCCTTGGCGTTAGCCATCGACACGATTGCTTTGATCGCGAGGAATGCCGTCACGACTACGGCGACACCCCACACCCCGGCGAGCAGGCGCTGCCACGTTTCGGTGAACGCTCCTCCCCACAGTCCGAAGTCTGGTGAGACGCCATCGAAGGGATTCCCGCTGGCCAAGATATCCATCATGATCGGCTCGATCACTGCCGTACTCCTGTCTGTGAAACGCGGTGACTGAACGCGTGCGAGATCGCGGCCGCGACCCGCACGAGGGCTCTCTGGGTGCCTTCCTGCAGCGCATCCCAGCGCAGCACACCGTCCTCAGCGATGTGCGGGTCGAAGGGCACGTTGATGATGCTGCCGGTGGTGTCGGTGAACCATTCCCGCCACGAGGCCACCTGTTCCGGGGATGCTTTCAAGGACTGGCCCTTGTCCGAGACCACGGTCACGGCCGAGGCCACCAAGTCCTCCCGGCCGGCTTCGCGCAGCTGGTCCACCAGTCGCCCGGCGGTCACGACTGAGTCACGAGTCCACTGGATCGGGATCACCAACACGTCCGAGGCCGCCAGGGCGGCCACGAAGTTCGCCGCCTTCGGGTTGTTGCCGGTGTCGATCATGATGATGTTGTAGAACCGGCCGAGCAGCTCGTGAATGCGCTCGAACTGCTCCCGGTCAACCATCGCCATCCGA
This sequence comes from Ruania zhangjianzhongii, assembly GCF_008000995.1. NCBI lineage: Bacteria > Bacillati > Actinomycetota > Actinomycetes > Micrococcales > Ruaniaceae > Ruania > Ruania zhangjianzhongii. The sequence goes on along the minus strand of NZ_CP042827.1, from coordinate 6,033 downwards.
GTCGGGTCTTCATCTGAGATCAGCGCATCGAAATGGCCGGCGGCCTGATGGTGGGTGTATTGGCCGAGATCGCCACGTCGAGCACGTACGTGCTCGAACCTGTCCAGGTCATCCACCAGGTCCACAACCGTCGTCCGGTACGGCCCAACCTCCGTGCGGATTCCCATCGTGCCCAGAGTCTCGTTGTTGTCCCAGGCGCACACTCCCCCGCCACGCAGCTCCCCGAATGCGGCAGCCAGAAGCAGCGATAGCGGGGTCTTGCCCCGACCACCCTTGGGGTTCGCCACCATGGCCGTCAGCAGCCGCGGAAAGTTGGCGTTGACGGCCGCCCGGTCAGCATGCCACTCCACCACCCGTGGATCGGGCGAAGGTGAGGCCAAGCCGAAGGTCATCGTCCGCACCGCCCGCCGCCACCCCGTCAACGGGAGCTGCGATGCTGCAGGGTCGGGCTCCATCAGCTCGGCCGCACGGCGCGCCCGGCGAGTCGCAGGAGCCTCGCCGCCGCTGACCGCCTCCTGGTGTGGAGCAGGTCGCATCGACTGCGGTGGCACGTTAACGGGGTCAGGCTGCCAGTCTGAGGGCACCGCCTCAGATTCGTCGGGCGGCTGGGGTACAGCCCCGGGGAAGGGCGAAAGCGGTGGGGCTGGCGCGGCCTCCTGGAAGGACTGCACCCGCTCAGCGCCGCCAAAGAGCGGGGGACGCGGATCACTGGTCACCGTTAGAACTCCATTCCGAACTCAAGGTGGAAGGATTCCGCCGGGACCGGCTCACCGAGGTCGTGGCAAACCGTAGCGACGGTCCACACTCATCGACTTCCAGCTCCACGACCTGCCGACGCTCCCCCGCCGATGTCTCGTACTCGCGCTGACGCAGGCGACCACGGGCCAAGACCCGCACTCCCTTGGACAGCGACTCTCCAGCATTCTCTGCCAGATCACGCCACGCCACGCAGCGAATGAACAGAGTCTCACCATCTGCCCATCGCCCGGTGCGGGAGTCGAACACGCGCGGCGTCGAGGCGAGGGTGAAGCGGGCGGACGCGGCGCCGCTTGGCGCGAATCGCAGATCAGGATCGGCGGTCAGGTTGCCCGCCACCGTCAGTTCCGTGTCATACATCGACCTCTCCCCATCTCCTCAGACGTACAACCCTTGACCGGCCACGTCTGCGGGCGAGGGAAGCCCGTCCGCATCAGAAGGGTGGCTCTCACGCAACCGTTGATCCATCGCGCGGCACTGCTGGCGACCGTCGAGGTCGGGGCCGCCGGTGGTGGCTGTGTTGGTTCGCACCCACTGTGCACTGCGCTTGATCTGATCTGGGCGGAAACCGGACCAGTGCTGGCGAGCGTTGATCACCACGACCGGTGCCTGGGCGTACCCCAGCTCCTCGGTGATGTACTCCAACTGGTCGGCGTTCGCTGGTTCGGTGATGTCAACTCTGGAGTAGTGAACCCCCTCCACCAACCCCTCCCTGGCGAGTACCTTGTAGGTCATATCGCACTGGATGCATCCGGAGGGCTTGCTGTAGACCGTCATCGGCGGCCGCACCGCCCTTGAATCGTTCGCTGCCATGGGACTCGTCCTCCCTCGATGTCCACTTAAAAGTACGCTATGCGACTTCTTGGACCTTGTCTAGGGCATATGGTGCATGTTTTACTCGATGTGTGTACTCAGTCGAGGGCGCCGAGCGCGAGGTAGGCCAGGCATCATGGAGCCCATGCCGAGTTATGCGCTGCCGCCGCACATGCGAGAGGACGTGTCCATGGCGGTGGAAATTTTCGGCAACAAGGCCCGGGTCGCGATCCTGGGACACCTGGCCACACTGGCCCCAGGAGAGAAGCAGACGCGCGGGCAGATCGTGGAAGCCACTTCGCTCGAGCCTGTTCTGGTGGGCCGCCACCTCCTGGCCCTCGAGGAGCTCGGCCTGGTCGACGTCGACCAGCCGCCTGGCGATCGCCGCGGCACCCGACCGCAGTACCGGCTCAACCGCGACAAGACCGAGGAGGTCTACAAGACCCTCGGCGCACATCTGGGGTTTCTCGTGCCGCGTTCCGCCCTGGACGTGGAGGCCATCGACGAGCACCTCGACGGGCTCCGCTCCCTCTTGCACCGCGACTGACTCCACACGCTCGCCGCTCACGAAGGCCACGGGTGCCACCTTCGAGTGGGGCCGACACGCCGAGGGGGCATCCCCCGCTGCCGATATCTATATCCCTACTGTTGCCTGCATGGCAGCGAAGATTCGGCGGGCACGTGGTTCCGCGATTGACGTGGTCGGTTTGTTCGTCAAAGTCCAGCCCGAGGTCAAGGACAGTTTCGAGAACCTCGCGGTGGCCACGGGTGCGTCCAAGTGGGCGCTCATCGAGGCGATGATCGCCCACGCCGAGCAGGATCTCGCGAACGGCCGCGGCGACTGGCTACCTACCGCTGACTCCGAGCAGGAGGCGCTGCTCAGCGCGCAGGAGGTGAAGCAGCTCAAGAAGAGCGCATAACGACATAAAGCGAGGGCCGGCCCCGTAGGGCCGGCCCTAAAGTCCGAAGGTTCTCACCCTTCTTGCTTGGCGGCGGGAGGTGAGAGCCCCAGATCAACGCACCCTTGGTGCGTTCAATCGCTGGGAGTCACCATAGCAACCTCAGCGGCACCACCGCTACCACAACACCCATCCCCGACACCGCGTGTCGCCCGCCGGCGGCGGGTGAACGTTCGCAGGGAGCGCACTCCCCTAGCGATCGCAGCGGCGATCCCGCACGGTTCTATCCGTATTCGCCGCGCGTCAGGGTGGGTGGCGCTGGTGGACGAGCGAGCCGATGCCGAGCTGCTCCGCACGGACCGGCGGGCCACGTTGCACGCCCTCGCCCTGGCGCTGCTCGAACGCAGCGATGCAACGCGCACCACGGCACCATCATGGGCGTTCTTGGGAGCGGACCGGCCGCTCACGAGCCACCGTCGCCCGTCACCTAGCCGATCTTCAACGATGGGGCCTGCTGGGTGTGGTCGCCAGCGGCCGCCGTGGAATCTTCGCCCCCGGAGGGCGCCTGTCGAAGCGGCTCGTGGCCGGCAGCCAAGTCCCCTCCACCAACGGCCAGGGAGACCCGGCGAACGAGGTGGCCGTCTACGTGCTGTGCCAGGTCTCGCCGGTTCAGCTCGTCGACGACGAGGCAGGTGTGGATGAATATGAGACCCCTCCCCTGGAAAGGGTTAACGCATCCCCCCGCACACGCGCACGCGAAGAGTCCCGAACCCGAACGGAGCCGCTCCGCGGCACCGGCTCTCAGGCCGCTCCGCGGCCACCACACCGAGCCGCTTGGCGACAGCTCGCAGCATGGCCAGCCTCCGTACCGCCAAGCGGCAAGGAAGAGATGCTGCGCGCTGCTGCCGAGCTACAACGTCGCCTCCCGGTGCTGCGTCGTATCAGCACCCAGCATGTGCGATCGGTGTGCCGAGAGTTCTTCCTCGCCGGATGGACAGTGGGCGACGTGCACCTAGCCATCGACCGCAAGCCCGGTGGCACCTGGCCCCACGACGGCGACCACGGCGTGACCAACGTAGGCGCCTGGCTGACGTACCGGCTGCGTGCCTGGCGCACCGCCGAAGGCACCGTGCGCCGCTCCCCCAGCCAAAAGGCCGCCGCCGAGCACTCCGCAGCACGCGCCGCGCCAAGGCCCGCGCCGAGGAGAGCGCCCGCGCCCGCACAGAACTCAGCTCCGACCCCCGCCACAGCGCCGCACGCGAGAGCGCGATGGCCACCATCCGAGCCATTCTTAGCGGCAGCAGAACTCGAGATGGTGCCTCGTGACACCCTCAGACCTGATCCAAGTCCCCATGACGGACCTAAACACCCAGGCGCGACTTCACCGACTCGCGTGGACCGCCGCCCTCGCGGTGCGCCCACGGCCCTCGCGCGCACGGCTGCTCATCACCCTCAGCACCTACGTGATGCTCGGCCTGATCTGCCTCGCGGACGCGGCCGTCATTATCTGGTTCTGCTGGATCACCTCCGCGCTAGGCCCGATCGCACTACTGAGTGGCGGCCTGATCGCGGCCGGCCTCGCCACTCTTGGCACCACCGTGCTGGTAGGCGGACCAGCGAACGTGCTCCTCGCCCGAGTGCAGGGCGGGCGAGTCTGGACCACCCCATCGCGCACCGCCTTCGCCGCCGTGCGGCCCCGCAAACACCACCCGTCACCGTTCAACCACTTCGCACGCGCCGGGCACGGCACCGCGTTCAGGCAAGCCCTGGGCCACCAACTACTACGGGAGCACGGAAGCATCCTCGTGCGCGCCATCAACCCCGCAGTCCGCGCCCGCTACATCAGCGAAGCACACACCGCCGGCCTCACCCTCACGCGCCTCGGACGGCGCAACCTGCTCCTCACCAGCACCACCGCAGCGAGCACGTGAGCACGCACGACCGCACCGCCGGCTGCTCAGCGGTCGCTACCTGACCGCCCCTCCCTTGCCATCCATTCCTCGGTGTGCTCAGTCCGGCACACCGTGATCACCGGCCGCGGCCGACGCGTTCGACCGCGTTCGCCCACACCCAGACACGCTCTGAACGTCCGTGTTCATCAACCAGCTCGACCTGCGCCGCCCGCCGGTCCAGGCGATCGCGCGGCCCTCTGCCCGCACGACGCCCTGCCGAGGACGGCTCACCCACACTCTGACCACAATTGGCTCACTCGCCTGTGTCGTCGGCTCACCCACCGCCGCGGGCGGGAGAGTCTCTGCACGATCACGCATCGGCACCCGATCCGGGTGCCGGCCTTCACCAGTCACCACCCCAGCATAGAACGTCTGTTCCACGTATGCAGGGCACACCTACGCTCCCGCGCCCGCACTCAGCGCCATCGGCGGCAGAGCCCCCCTGCCCATCACTACTCTTTCCCCTTGCTCCGCCTGAGTTGCTGGACATCCGCCCGGAGCTGCTCGACCTGGCGGTCATAGACCTCACGGACATCTGTCACCCGCTGCTCGCCGTGGCCCCGTTCGCGCTCTACGTCACTGCGGGCGGAGTCGCGCTCTGCCGTGACCGTGGCCAGCGTCCCGCGAATCTCAGCCATGGACTCATGTGCGCGGTCCAAGTCGTCGCGGGTGGAGTCCAGCTGGTCACGTACATCGGCTGTCTCGGCTTCAGCCCGTTTGGCACGGTCGCCCTCAGCCTTGGCACGACTTTCCGCGACGGCGGCGCGCTGTTCGGCCTCGCTCCGGCGGCGCTCAGCATCCTCAACCTCACTGCGTGCAGTATCGCGCTCACCTACCACGGCAGCCATCTCTGACTTGACGGCTTCGAGGTCGGCGCGCACCTGGTCGGCCTCGGCCTGGGCGCTCTCGGCATCCGCACGCGTGCGGGCGATCTCTTCCGCGAGCCCCTCCCCCGCCGCCCGAGCCTCGGATAGCTCGTCGCGGGCCCTGCCGAGACTCTCGGTCAGCTCTTCGACCTGCTCCGCCGCCTCGGCTGCCGCGGCGTCGGCCTCCTCGCGATCGGCCTCGGCCCGCCGTTGTACCTGTTCCGCACGGGTGGCGCGGGCGTTGGCGCTGGCGACCTGTTCCGCGGCCTCGGTGGTCATGGACTCGATCTGTGCCTCGACAGCCTCCGGGTCGCTCACCGTGCGCAACTCATCGACGAGTGTGGTGAGCTGCTGCCCAAGGTGCTCGATCATGCCGGCGACCTGACCGGTGATCTCACTCGCGCGCTGGCGCGCCGCGTCGACCGGACGGGCCTCCTCGGCAGCCACCTCACCGTCCGCTGCCGCGAGCCGCCGTCGAGCACGCCACGCTGCGGCCCGGGTGTGCTGGGGATCGTCGCAATACTCCGGTGGCCGGCCCGTCTCGGCCCCCGCTGGCATCGCCGGACGAGAACACCCCGGGAAGCGGCACGTGCGCTGGTCTGTCTGCTGCTCGCTCATAGCGTCACTCTACACAATGACGTAACGAAACGGAAGACGTAAAACGAAAGACGTAACGTAACTAGAAAGAAAGAAAGCGGGCGTGCATGCTTGCCAGCATGAAAGAAAGCGGGCTAGCATGTAGGGATG